>NZ_CP012751.1 GCF_001302565.1 Glutamicibacter halophytocola | reverse complement strand
TGCTGCGCGAAAGCCGGTCGAGCTTCGCCACCATCAACCCGTCAAATGACCCATCTTTCAGTGCAGCGAGTAGCTGCTGCATCAAAGGCCTTTTCGTCACGGTCGCCGCTGAGACCGCAAGCTCTTCAACCAGGGTCAGCTCATACCCCTTTAGAAGAGCCTCGCGTTCAAGTGCAGCCCGCTGCACTTCTGGACTGATGTCTTGCTTGTCCGTGGAAACCCGAACGTATCCCGCGATCTTGAGCGGTCCACTCTGTGCATCCTTCATGAGCTAACCGTACAAAAAGGGGGCCCTTTCTGTTCCAAGCGCTGCCTTTACACCAGTTGAATCGCTCGGTCTCCCCTTTTTACAAACGATCCATTTGGGTCCAGTTCGTTCACCACAAAAGATTCATCGCTTCGCAGCGTCTGGTATCGCTCCTTGTCAGGCGTGCCAATATCGCCGAAGATGCTTTCGCGAAGCGAACTGTATGGTGAGGCTATTCCTGTGCGTTTAGGTTTTCCGGGGAGGACAATCTTTTTGAATGTCCTGCACACGGCTAAAGTTGGCTGTACTGAGACAACTTCAACTTCTACTTTTGAGATTTCAACTTTTCCTAGGACTTCGTCGGTGTCAGGATCTCGAATCTCCGCAGGCTCTGAGCTTAGTATCTTAAACCGCATCCCAACTTCAACTCCTGCTGAACTGCCTCGGTTAATAGCGAGGTCTCGTTCTGATATAACCTGAGCGACTTTAGCTTCAATTGGCTGCATTTCGGTTCTCCTCATTAGTTATTTCTTCTTCGCGCATCTGTCGAGCTTCTTGGTTCAACTCTTTTACTTTTCGTTCAGCTGCACCGTTAAAAGAAGTCCAGTCCTCGACGCTGGCGAGAGTGTCTTCGGCAATGTAGTTAAGTCTCGCGCTCAAGTCCAAGAGCGCACTCCGCATAGTCGCGACATCCATACCCTTCGCTTCCTGTGCACTGTTACTTAGATCCTGGGTGCGATAGGTCAAGTTAACTAACCTTCGAACCGAAGCCTCCGAATGGGTATCGTCAGGCCTACCACTGCGTGAAAAAAGCGCGATACTGCCTAGCTGAAAAGCTCCAGCTAACAGAACAAGTAAAACGCTAAATTCGCTGGTAGGTGGTTCCTCCCTAGAAGCGTTTGCGGCGGTATAAATCGTAGTCGAAAGCGCAAGCAGGAAAAGGATTACGCCTCCCACGCGATGCGCTGACCTTTTCCATACTTTTCGAATAATTTTTCCTGCCTGCTGGAATTTTTCAGAAGTATCACTCATCAGAATTCCTCAAATCCAAAAATCGCCGGCGGGCATTAAGATACTGACCTTTATATTTCAAAATTTTATCGCCTTAGGGCTGTCCATCTAACTGGGATACCTGATTCTTCTATCTCGATGGCAATTGAAGTTTTCCACGCTCCTGCTGGGTCGAGGGGCGTATACACTAATCCCGTAACGTCACCGGGTTCTTCTACACCGTCCTCCATCAGGACCGCTACATTTTCCCTTCCCAGAGCCGCTATGAAGAATCCGAGCTCGAATACCACGTTTTGTCGCGCACGAGGGCGGTAATCAGAATCTCTCTTATCTTTTCCCTCATCATCAGCGGTGAGAAGAACAACGGCGAAACCCGTTTTTTGGGCGTTTGCTTCCAGTTTTTGAATCAGGACGGAACCCTTATTCGGTTGTTCGTGGAGGATAACCGGCTCATGTCCAGTCAGGTTGCTTAAGAAACGAGCCAGCTCGTATTTTTTAGCATCGTCATGACCATGAACAATAAAGATCCTTTGGTCTTTACCAGCTCCCTTGTCGGTAACTTCGATGGTTTTTTCCACTTCCTCAGCGATCTGGTTCTTTTGTAGCTCCTCCATCAATTCGACTTCACGTTGAGCTGATTTGAGCAACGCGATGGTCTCCAGAACACCTTTCCGTCTATAGGCTTCAAAATTAGTACTTGAAGTAATCACTCCAGGAGAAAACCTAACCTTCTTGAATTTCAAGTAGGTATTGCCCAGTTCCCCGAAGACGGTTCTTAGTACGACTTCAGTATTATTGCTCCACTCATCAAAATTCCTTGGTGTGCCTGCGGCAGCTTCGTCTATTTGGTCTTGAAGAAGCTCAATTTTTCTGCGGTAATCCATTGGCTAAGAATATCTATCTTTCGTATCCTTCATCGCGTGAAGGATGTATCTGTGGCGCTGTGTATTTTTTCGTTCTTTTACCGGCCGTGCTTAAGGAACTACGTGTAGTGGGAGGATTCGGGAAACTGGCATCGCGCCATTTGGCGCGTTGTGCAGCTTTCTTCGTCGCTTCATGCGCTTCACGTTCCTTTTGCTCACGCTGCGAAGCAACCTGTTGGGTTTTGAACCGGGCCTTGTCCCGCTCTACCAGCACCGGCTGCTTTGCCTGCTCCCGCCGACGCGGCGCAGCCTCCAGCCCATAGGCTTTCTCCAGCTTGGTGCAGGCTGTTTGTGCTACCCGGCGGTCGTTCCTGGCATGCCACACCTCCCCCACATCATCGACCCGAGAGACCACGATATGCACGTGGTCATCCCCATGACGCACCATCACCCACGGATGCTCCGCATACCCCATGTCCTCAGCGAACGACTGCCCAATATCAGCCCACTGCTCATTCGACAGCGTCCGATCCTCCTTGGTGTTGCGTAAGGAAGCGTGCCAAACCGGGTTCTTGATCTCCGGACGCGTATTCAACGCCTTACGCAGCTCACCCGCCCACCACCGCGGATCCGTTTGCCCCTCGGCGCCAATGTTCGAGCCGACCACCACACCACCAGAGACCCGCTGCCCGGCAGCAGTGTAGGTGTGCTCGTTCGCTTTCCCCGGCCCGTGCAGATACGCTCCAATATCCCCAGGATTCTTACCCCGCGTAATTTTCGCGATCACGGCAGCTCACCGCGCACCCGCGCCAATTCCTCACGCGTCGCCTCCACAGCCTCCAGCAACTCAGCACTGGACACGGTCTGCCCAGAGTTCACCGCACGCACCAACTGGTTCAGGTTTGAGCCCACCCGGCCCAGATCCGCACGCAAGCGAGCTACTTCACCAGGAATGTGACTTACCTCACTAGTATCTAGCCTGTCTAGCAATACCTCACGTGCCCACACTGACACCCGCTGGCCTTCAGCCGCAGCGACCAGAGTTTCGTGCTCCTGGTCAGACAAGGACAGGGAGACACGCTTCGTGCGAGGGTTCTCCACCGTAGGCCGGCCACCCTTGCGCGGCTCATAAACCACCCGCGATGCTTCGGCAGCAGCAGCCTCTGCCGCTTCCCGTTCCCGCCGAGCAGCTTCCTGCTCCGGCGTCTCAACAAACGGGTTCCGCGGCCGGGCCGGGGCAGGTGTTTTCTTCCTAGAAAACAACGCCATAACAACCGTCCTTCCGAAGGCCGCGCAGCGGTCGAGAACAAGCCCTCCGCAGGAGCAAGGGGCGATAAGCCGGAACGAAAACTGTCAGCGAGGCACGAGCGGTACGACAGTTTTCCGTTACGGATAATCATACCTTGCATCTGTTTGCGCGCGTCCACCGTGGAGGATAATGCCGCGCGCAAACAGGGGGCCGGACACGGGACCGACGACCCCCAAGTGCACACGCGGAGGGCGCGGGGCCGGCCCATCAACCGCAGCGCAGCGGAGGTTGATTTCCAGGGCACCTGCGAAGCGTGCCCTGGGTTCCGTCGAGGTGCTTGAGCCTTGGGTCTGTGGCGAGGGCAAGGTGAACGGGTGGGAGTGAAGGTGCCTGAATAACACATTTTCATGGAAGTCGCCATACTACTTTAGTAGGAGGTAAATTTAAAATAGGGTGTTTCATCAGGGGTAGCTTAAACTAATTGGATTAGATATGTTTTAAGGAAAGATGCCCCAGAGACCAGCTGGGGCAGTTCACGCTCATTTGGAGAGCAAAAATGAAGAATAAGTTTGTGAACGCTTCTATCGCTGCGGTCCTGGCCTGTGGATTGACCTTCACAGCACTTCCCGCATCAGCGTCGACGCCTGCCCAGCTCAAGCCAGGGGCGGCGACAGTGGCAAATGAATCGGTCTCCGATGCTGAAGTCGACAAGTTGGCCAAGGATCTCGAAGCGCTTTTCACGCATGGAATCACCCAGAATGAAGATGGTTCGTTCCGTGTTGATGAAAAGAGCATCATCGAGCATTTTGGTGAAGTGGAAGGCAAGCAGATCATTGCCCAGTTCCGTGCCCAGGTGCCGCAGACTCACATCGGCAATATTCCCGTTGCGTCAGCTGCAAGCTATGGCCAGTGCGTTTTGAACTTCACTGGATTCGGAGCCCTCTTCGGGGCTTCTGAAGGAACCATTCTGGGCTACATCAACCGCAAGGATTGGAACAAGGCTGCTCAAACTATGGTGAAGTTCTTGGGCAAGCAAGCGGTTAAGGGCGGTGTGGTCGGTTTGGCCGCGTCGCTTGCCGCAGCGGGGGCCTGGTGCGCGACCCCTTGGGCAAAATAATCCGTTCTTTTCCGGAAGGTGATCTCAATGCAAAATGAAGGAATGTTCGGGATGTCCGCAGGACTGAAAATCACTGTATCGGCGTGTTTTACCGTCGGATCAATTTTTACCGGGGCGAATGGGTTAACAGTGGTGTCCCTGATCGCGGCCCTCGCTGCTGTTGTGTCAGGTGTCATGGCTGTAGCCGAGGTAAGCCGAGAAGCTAACAAAGCAGGATTTATTCTCGGAATCGTGGCTAGCGTGATCTCCGTGATGGGTACTGCGTTCGTCTTGACCGCAAGCGCAACGTTGCCTTTTGCAATTACTGCTGGAATTGCCCTAGTGCCTGTGTTGTTGTGGATTGCTCTAGCTGTGGTTCATAGCAAAGCAGGAGGAGCGAAAGCTTTAAGCTAGTTCGAATAAAGGGTCGGGGTTGAGAAGCCTATAAGAAATTCTCAACCCCGACCCTTGTTTTAACCTCGAGGCGTTAAAGGCCTTCACTTCGTTCAGACTCTATTTTTATTACTGCCAAGCCCCGTTTCTGACGTTGACAGTAAGCCGGAGGGGTGCAACCGCAGAGGGAGCAGAGGGAGGGCTGAGGGCAGAGTCTTGCCTTGATAGTCCAACTAAGGGTTGGACGGTCAAGACAAGCAAAGGTGATGGGTTACCGCGTCGGTCGCGTCGGTCGGTTCATCGGTTGGCAGGATGGTGCTCCTGCACGCTTGGCATGGGGCATTACTTCCATGCAGTGGCGGCGTGTTCCGTAAGCTCTTGATGTGTTGCCCTCTTGTCATCGAGGGGCTTCATAACCGTGATTCCAGATTCGGCACTTCTTCGCGCTCATGGATCACTCAACATGAGCAGCATCTGGCTGGTTTACGGATCGAGAAGGAGAACTGGCTCTAACCCAGGAAGGTGGCCGTGTGAGGGCCTTAGCGTGTTTGTTTTAGTCGGTATTCTCGACACGCGGGTGGCGCTTACTCCGCGTACGTCTGGAAGTCGTTGGCGCGACTTTGGTAGACTGGCTCTATAGTTATTTTGACAAACTTAATGATCCCCGATTGGTTGGCGCCGATCGGGGATTTCCCTTTTAACGGCGTGGCGCTGACCACTACAGACCCTGATCCAGGGGCTCACGGTAATTTGGAGATATGGCTCAACGTCCTGCACATAAACCACCCACGATGGGTCTAACTCAAGCGGCCAAGGCTTGCGGAGTATCGGTCTCTACTTTGCGTCGGCGCAAAGATCAACTGGTGGCAGCAGGCACAACCATCACCGATAAAGGGTGGCAAATCCCTATCCCCGCCTTGGTATCCCTCGGCTACTTGTCCGGTACCACCCCTGCCAGTGACACCCCTCCAGAAAAACCACTGACACCCCCAGTGGAACCCCCTCTGACACCCCCCTTGATACCCCCTGTTGAGACCCCCTCAAACGAGCTGGAAACGCTCAGGTTGAAACTGGTGGAAGCAGAGACTCGCGCCCAAGTCGCAGAAGCAATATCAGCCGAACGAGAACGCATCATCCAAGTCCAAGCAGCAGCTCTCAGGATGTTGGAAAGGGGTACCAGTGGCACCCCTACCAAGACACCAGCTGAAGGGGTACCAGATACCCCCTCTGACACCCCCCTTGATACCCCCGTGACACCCCCTGAAAATCCTCACATTCCAGCTCCAGAACCACCTTCACGAGGGATCTTCAAAAAGCTCTTTGGATTCGGTCGGAACTAGGCTTCGATAGCTTCGCGTGGAGCAATTGAAGAGTCATCGAGCAGTCGCTGCAGCGTCACCGAGCTAAGAACAGATCGCACTGTAGAGGCATGCCAGCGCCCGCCTCTGGCTGTTGGCACTTGCTCAGCTTCCAGGCGCTCAACGATTTGTCGCAGCGAAAGCCCTCCCCGATGTAGATCATGAATGCGCAGCATGACAGCATGCGGCAACACCGAAACCCGTCCCATGTGCTGACCATCGGCTGCCTTCTGTTGCATGGCTTCAGATGTTCGCTTCCCAATCAGCTTTCGTTCGATCTCGGCGAAGTTCAATGCCATATTGAACAACCCAGCACCCATTACTGTCGCGGTATCAACTCCCAGATCCAGGCAGATGATCCTCCATCCCTGGCGCTGAGAATCAGCAAGAATCCGCGTACCGTCCTCCA